>NZ_JAFREJ010000019.1:0-41231 GCF_017377545.1 Faecalibacterium sp. Marseille-Q4164
AAAACCGCCGTATCGTCAGTGATATAGGAAAGCACACGAAATCCTCTGCCCGTCAGCGGTTTTTTTCTTTTCCCCGCTGTGGGGGCAGATGTTTCTTAATTGATTTACCACAAGCATAAACTACAAATGTTACACAAATGTCCGAGGCGTCTTTGATTTCGACAGAAAAACAGGCTGAATTGTTACAAAGCTCGGACATTTCAAAAATTTCTTTGAGAAATGACGAAAAAAGCGGGGCAGCACACGCCGCCCCGCCGATCCCATACGGTTATTCCATTGCCCGCATTTGTTCAATCAGAGATTGTTTTTTCTGTCTGCGGATTGTCCATACAGACAAGATCAGCTCCATTCCGAACAATACCAGAATGAACAGCCCCATTTCCAAAACCGGGAATTGATAAGGCACTACATTTCCGGCAAAAGCACCTACACTCATTTTTCTGCAAGCAAAGATGGAAGCCGGAAGCCCAACGATCAGCGTTGCCAATGTTGCAAAGAGCGCATAGCACAGCCCCTCACAGATGTTCATTTTACATAGCTGTTTTTGTGTTAGGCCGATAGAACGCAGAATACTGTTTTCCTGCTTTCGGGCGATCTGGTTAGAGAGTGTCGTGTTAATCAGGTTGATAACGCCAAAGAGAAATACCAGCCATGACAGTACCTCCATACTGCCAAACGCAAAAGAATTTGTCATTTCTTCATATTCAATCACTGTATTGATTTCATCTAAGGCAATATTACTATGGCTGGCAACAATATTTTTCAATTCAGCTCCCACATAGTCCGTTTTTTTAGGGTCATTTACAATGCTCCATGAATAGTCAAAAGAGGTGATTTCCGGGTGCAGTTCGTGGAACAACGCTTCTGGTGCAAAAAGAGTTGCCCCATCTAAGTGCATCCTGCCATGTCCTGAATATACCTTTGCAGGAGCGTATAACCCCGATATGGTAACAGAAACGGATGGCTGTTCTTCTCCCAAAGAAATCTCAACCGTTGAACCAACACCCATATCCTCATTCTGCTTTAGCACATTATAGTCAATTACAATACTACGGGAATCTGTTGGCATGGTTCCCTCTGTCAGAGCCGCTTCAACTACCGCATAATTCTGGTCGGTCAGCATATCGCACATACCACCAGCTTGATGAATCTCTGTTTTATAAGTTGCATGGAGAGATTGCCTGCTTGGAATTATATCTGTAACGCCATCAATAGATAAGATTTCCTGCTTTAATTCCTCATTCAATGGATTTCCCGCTGCCATAACCTTTTCTTCTGTCATTTCAGAATCCAAATAAATTTTATAGTCGCCGTCTGGGAAAAACTGTCTTGCAAGCGCCTCTGGTGAGCGCAGCAAAACAATGGAGGATACCACAAGCAGGATAATTCCGCCCAAACTCAATGAGGCTACAATAGCAACGGTCTTTTTTCGGTCACGCCTAAAATTTGCAATTCCCATTGAAACAGGATTGAGCTTGATATTCTTTTTCCGGCTGCGGATGTCCTTTTGCGCCGGGGTAAAATGGACGGCTTCAATGGGGGAAATCCCTGCCGCAATTTTCACCGGCTTACGGATGGAAACAGATACCATGATCCAACTGCTTATAAGCGTTAAAATAACCGTTGCCACATAGGAAACAGCGTTAAAACCCTTGGAAAACAGGAGGAAACCGCCGCATACGCCCAGCACTGTGCCAATCAGAATCCCGATACTGCCGAGTTTGCGTCCCTCGTTCTTTACAATCCGCTTGATTTGCTTTGGTGTCGCACCAATCGTCCGAAGCTGCCCGTAGCTTTGGATTTTGTCATTGATGGAGATACGGAAGATACTCTGGATCACAATATAGCCGCCAATCAGAACAAGGGCAATCACACCTGCCATCAGTGCAAAATCAAAGGATTTAGAAGCATAGGCAAAATACTTACTGTTCATTTTGGGCATAGGAAGCTGATATTCCTCCGCAATCTCCCTGCAATAAGAGGTCATCAGTTCTTCGCCCAACTGGTCGCTGTTTTTGAAATGGACATAGGCGCGATAGCCAGTCGGGTCAAACCCTTTCCATTCTGTCAGGGCAGCGTTGGAAAGAATGATAGCGCAGGTATTCGCTTCTTTTTCATTTACGCTGTCCATAATGCCGGTAACGACATAATCACCATGAAAACTCTCTGTATCTAAGGTCACAGTGTCCCCAATTTTGGCATTGTTTCCATAGGTGGAAAGAAAGTATTCGCTTACGACAACTTCATTTGCTTTTTCAGGAACCCTCCCCTCTAACAACTCCATCTGCGCCTTGGTAATCTCCATCATTTGCGCGTCGCAATACACATAAGACGCATGATAGCCCTGTTCCGAAAGTTCCTCACCCAGCATATAGTAGCCGCCTACGCGCTCAAACTCCGGCAGTCCTTTCAGGGTTTCAATGTCGTTTTCCTCCACGCCCAGCCAGACCGCCTCATAAGTATCGACAACCTGATTGCGTTGCATTTGTGTCAGGGAAGTAGACACAATTCCCGTAAAGCAGATCAGAAACGCCGCCAGTGCAACGGCAATCACCACCATCAGATTCCGGCGCTTCTCGCTTTGCAAACTTTTCTTTGCCAGCTTCTTTGTAATGGCGCTGGTATCATTCTCAAAAGGCCATGTCATAGCCTGCCACCTCCTTACTCCACAATCTTGCCGTCCTCAATGCGGACAATCCGATCTGCAAGGCGGGCAATGTCGTTGTTGTGGGTAATCATCACAACAGTTTGCCGGAACTCTGCACTGGTGCGCTTGATAAGCCCCAGCACCTCGGCGCTGGTCTTGCTATCAAGGTTGCCGGTTGGCTCGTCGGCCAGAACAATAGCCGGTTTGGTAATCAAGGCGCGGGCGATAGCCACACGCTGCTGCTGGCCGCCGGAAAGATTGTTCGGCATATTTTTCAGTTTATCTTCCAGCCCCAGCAGGTGAACGATCTCGTCCAAAAACTTCTGATCCACCGTGTCCCCGTCCAGCTCCACCGGCAGGACGATGTTCTCATACACATTCAGGATAGGAACAAGGTTATAGTTCTGGAAGATAAAGCCGATGTTGCGGCGGCGGAAGATGGTAAGCTGTTCGTCGTTCATTTTCGACAGTTCTTTGTCCCGGACAATCACATTGCCGGAAGTAGGGGTGTCCAGCCCGCCCATCATGTGAAGCAGGGTGGACTTGCCGCTGCCGGAGGTTCCCACAACGGCCACAAATTCGCCGTCATTTACAGAGAAGTTCACGCCGTCAAGGGCGCGGGTGATATTCGGCTCTGTACCGTAATACTTTTTCAGGTCGATAGTCTGTAAAATTCTCATAAAATTCAATCCTTTCTTTGTTTGTTGTAAATGCGGAACGCTGCTGCGCCGGTGGCCGCCAACTGTACCAGAATCAGCACAGCGAACAGTCCGAAGCTCTCATAGTAGAACAGTTCATCCCAAAACAGGAGAACATCACAGAGGGCAGTCAAGGCAACCGTCCAGCGGATGTGCTGGGCCAGCCTTTGCCAGAACGCCAGCACAAGGGCAACGGGCGGGACGATCAGCAGCGCCAGATTCAAAATCATGGTCGGGGTCAGTTCCATTGCAACGCCTCCTCACTTTTGTTGATAAGGTCATTGCAAAACCCAAATGTCCGCGAAATGTTACAGCGGCCAAAAAATTTCATCGAAAATCGGGGTGAAATGTTACAACGCTCGGACATTTCAAAATTATTATTCAACTACCCTTAATCGAGCTACAATACTTGTTTTTCTAAAATAGCGAAACGAAACATGAGGAACTATAATCGCCACAACGCAAATAACAATTCCCTCTAATATCAACGGGAAAATCGTAGGCTGTATTGTAAACAGCCATAAGTCAGGTTGATTAAAGAAAGTAGGAAGAATTGTATTTGCAACAATAAGAGAGAGAGGTAAACCCATTACACAAATCAGAAATGCGTAAAACAATCCCTCCAATACGGTCAATTTGTTAATTTGTTTTTTCGTCATTCCGATGCTCTCTAATGTAGCAAATTCCCGTTGCCGGTTTATAATGCCCGTTATAATGATGTTGGAAAAATTCACAAGCCCGATACTTCCTAATAGAAACCCAATAAGGCCACCTATGATAAAAATAGTTTGTTTTAATCCATTCATAGTTTGTGCCAATGTTTCAGACGATGCGTATTCAACGGTAGGCAAAGAATTGATGTACTCGGTCGCTGGCAAAAAGTGTTCTTTTTCCACATCAAACACATAACTCATTATGGCTGGATTGTTATACAATTCCACAAACATCTCATTACTCATATAGAAAATAGGACAATCGCCGCCAACATCAGTGTAGCCAACATTCTTACCCGGAGATTCTACCAATGAAAAATCAACCACTGCACGCGCAATTACCGAAACCGTTTTATAAGGCAATCCATCTTTGTAAATGGTAACTTCCTGATTGAGCGGACAAAGAAATTCAGGAGATTCATTTGGGTTGATCGCTGAAATTTCTATAACAGAGTTTCCACTTTCCAAATATGAGGTTAGTTGCTGTATATCTGTTTCTCCCTCAATGAAATTCAATTTAGGAAGTATTGATTTTTCTACCCCGTAAATATTGCAAAGAGGTCGATAATCAACACCGAGTTTTACTGGATAAGTTCTGCCATCAACCATACCACTTCGTATAAGGTGATTATCTTCTGTGTATTCGTCTAATACTTCCGTGACCAAACTACCATAATCATAAGTAACACTGACATCATCCAAAGTGTTTTTATAAATTCGACTTCCGTTCAGCACAGGAATATTATTTTCAATATCAGATATGATTTCATTACTAACAGAATCATCTTTAAATCGAAAACCTTGCACATTAGAAAATGTGTTTGGGCTTGCCACAACAAAATCAAATGAGGTAACAGAAGATACATATTTTTTAACATCAACACTATTTCCGATTGCGATTGCACTGTTTAGGAGAATAATGCAGAGTATCATGGATAAGACGATAAATATGGTACGCTTTGAATTTCTTCTTAAATTTCTCCATGCCATTTCTGTTATTCTATTCTTAAACGAAAGACGATTCTTGTTGGCACTATGATAATTGTCTTTTTCATAGTATCTGGTTGCCTCAATGGGCGAAATCGTAGCTGCAATTTTGAATGGTTTCTTTATGCTCACCCAAACAGTAATCGCACTAAATATCCCGGCAACGACAAAAATAATAGGATTAAAACTCAAGTTCACAGAAAGATTGTGATACTCGCCTTTCATAAAATTAAGAATCCACGGAAGCATAAGTATTCCTACTATATATCCTAAAATCAACCCAATAGATATACCAATTATAGACAGCCAAAATGCTTGCTTATAAACAATTCGCTTGATTTGCTTCTCCGTTGTTCCGATTGTTCTTAATAAGCCATATTTCTTTATTTCTTGAACAACAGAAATCTCAAAAATATTGCGAATGAGCAAATAGCCCGTTATTACAAAAATCATAATAAAAAACAGGGCTGCTATTATGGCAATCCAATTTACAGATGTACCAGTGGATGGGCTGGTTCCCCTAATTTGCAAAATAGTTGTCTGTATAGACTGGATCGCTCCAACACATAAAGTCGTTACAGAAGTAAAAAGCATTGATGTTAAAACGATTGCTATTACAGCAACAATATTTCGTAATTTGTTGGCTTTGAAGCTTCTTTGCGCCAGCTTCTTTGTAATGGCGCTGGTGTCATTTTCAAAAGGCCATGTCATAGTTGTATCACCTCCATATTTGATAAGGGTATTGTAAAACCTAAATGTCCGCGAAATGTTACAGCGGCCAAAAAATTTCATTGAAAATCGAGGTGAAATGTTACAACGCTCGGACATTTCAAAAAAATTTACGGCGGGCAGCCGGAAATGGCCGTCCGCCGCGTTTTATTTTGTCGGCAGCATAATGGAAAATTCTGAACCCTTGCCCGGCTCCGAAACCACTTTGATATAGCCGCCTTGCCGCGTTACGATCTCGCGGGCCAGATACAGGCCAATGCCCACGCCCTGCTGTTCGTGTACTTCTTCCTCACGATAGAAGCGCCGGAAGATGGCAGCCTGATTGCTTTCGGAAATGCCCTTGCCGGTGTCGGTCACTTTGACCTCCACATACATTTCCCACAGCACCACTGACACGGCGATTTTCCCGCCTGCCGGGGTGTACTTCACTGCATTGTCCAGCAGGTTAAAGAGGGCTTCGGATGTCCACTTGCTGTCATGGAAAACGGTCAAATCCTCCGGGCAGTCCACGGACACAGCGATTTCCTTTTTCTCCGCTGCATACACAATCCCACTCATGGCCTGCGCCACGGTATCAAAGAGGCGACCCGGTTTCTTATCCAACTGGATCACGCCCGTTTCCAGCCGTGAGGTTTTCACAAGGGCCTGAAAGAGAAAGTCCAGCTTATCCGTCTGGCTGCGGATTCCCCGGATAAAGTCGGTGCGCTCCGCCTCGGTCATGGGCTTTTCCAGCAGGGTGTCCGTCGCCATTTTCAGATTGCTTACCGGCGTTTTCACCTGATGGGAAATATCCGATACAAGGGTCTGTAACTCCTGCCGTTCCTCGTCCACCCGGCGGCGGTTCTCCTGCATGATCTGGTAAAGCCTTGCCAGCCGGTGTCCGATTCTGGCAAGCTGGGTTTCGCTGTCCTCTGGCCGCTGGGGCGCTTCATTCCCGGCGATCATGTGGTCTAAGGTCTGGCACAGGTCAGCGGTAAACTGCGACAGCCGCTTTCCAAACGCCTGCGTCAGTACAAAAATTCCCACAAGGGCGCACAGCAGCAGCGCCCCGCCCGTCAGCAGCACCGCCGTCTGTTTTGTCACAAGAAACAGGGCTATGGTGATCCCGGACATGGAGAGGACAAGCCCCATTGCCACCCGGCCAAACAGCCGCTTTACCGAGAGGTTTTGAAACTTCATTTTGCCTCGCCTCCCGTCCATTGATAGCCCATGCCGTAAACGGTCTTAATGTAGGGCGCGCCGCCGTCGGATTCAATCTTGCTGCGAATCCGGCTGATGGAGGTTGTCAGGGTGTGTTCGTCTACAAACCTCTCGTCTATATCCCACAGCTTTTCCAAAAGCTGCCCACGGGTCAGCACTTGCCGGGGATTTTTACGGAACAGGTTCAGCATTTTGTACTCCATCGGGGATAGGGTCAGGGGCTTGCCGTTTAAGGAAGCCGTCTGCTCCGAAAAGTCCAGAAACAGCCGCCCGTCGTCGTAAATATCCTTGGCCGGTTTGTGGTGTTCCAGCATGGCGAACATGGCTTTGATTTTCCGCTGCAAGGCCCCAATCACAAAGGGCTTTGTGATGTAGTCCACCGCGCCCACCTCATAACCCCGTATCTGGTCGCTCTCCTGATCGTTGGCGGTCAGGAAAATCACGATGGTATCCGGGTGCTGGGGCTTTATCAGCTTGCACAGTTCAAAACCGTTCCCGTCCGGCAGGTTGATGTCCAGCAGCACTAAATTAAATTCCCGCTGGCGGATGGCGTCGGCTGCGGTTCTGGCATTTAGGGCAGAAGTCACGCCATAGCCGTCTGCGGTCAGGTTATAGGCCACCATCTTATTCAAAAAACTGTCGTCCTCGACAATTAAAATCTGCTTCATATCCTCACTTCCTTTGCTTTTTGCAGATAGTATAACAGGCAAATGTCCGCGAAATGTTACAGCGGACGGATTTTTCAAAAAATTATTTCTCCATAAATTATATAGCCTGTTGGCTTTTACATCAAGATTTTACAAGTGAATAGTGAAATGAAATACTACCTTACATAAAGTTTCATTACATTCTCATAATCCAGCCCGAAATGTACAATGATATAGGGTGATATGAGAATGAACCAAGATGAAAGAAGGTTTGACTTTCACGGCCTCGGGGCAGCTCTCAAAAGAGCCAGAGAAGAAAAGGGCTGGACACAAGCCTACGTTGCGGAATTAGTAGACCGTGACTCCCGTACCATTATGAATATTGAGAACAAAGGTCAGTATCCCAGCTTCGACCTTTTTGTTAAACTCATTACCATGTTTGACGTTTCAGTTGACCAGTTTATTCATGCGGACGGAGGGGCAAGGTCAAGTTCTTGCAGAAAGCACATTGATGTGCTCCTAAATTCTATGAATGAAAAAGAGCTTGTTGTAATAGAAGCCACAGCCGAGGGCATTAAGAAAGCCAGAGAAACGGAGGTTCCAGAATAAGGGCCTCTGTTTTTTTGCGCCATTTTAGGGGCTGTCGCTAAGTGGCAAGCAATGCCTCTGTGGCCACAAGTGGCACAAAGGCGGCTTGTTGGGGCTCGCCCCAAACCCGTATCTTCGGGCCAACATGGCCCGAAGTGTCAGCGTCGCTTTGCTCCTTATTTTCATAACCTTAACGCTCCTTTTCCTGCTTTCTTCCCGGCTCGGTGTAGCCCATCAGAGTGTCAATGTTCGCCTTGATCGTGACGAGCTCCTGCATATCCCGTCGTGCCTTCTGGTATTCTCCATAGAGCTGTTTTTTCTTTGCTGTGAGCTTGCGGCCTTCCTCCTTCAGCACATCCATTTTAGGGAGCTTCGCCCCGCCCAGCAGAGAGCGCATTTCCGCTTGTGCAGCCCGGTACAGTTCAAGGTCGGCCTCATGCTCCGCAAGGAATTTCCGGCTGTACTTCGTCGCCTTATACTGCTCAAAGACTGGGCGGATTTTGGCATACTGAACCGTTGCGGCCTTTAGCCCGGCATTGGTTTTCATGGCCTGTTCCGTCTGCTTGACCTGTTCGGAAATAACATGGAAACGGTCTGCCGCCTCGGTGGCTTTCTTCGCCAACTGCTCATAATCGGTCAGGTTATTGTCCTGTATATAGGCAAGAGCGGCGGCCATCTGCTTAATGTTAAATACCTTCGCCCAGCGTTCATATCCCGGCCCCTTACCGGCAGCCAGCTTTGCTTGAATATCCACCGCCAGACTGATTTTCCGCTCCGAGCGCCCGGGGCGTTTTTCTTTGCCCTCAATGGCGGACAGAACATCTTGCAAGTCGTAGCCGTCCCCCAGCGTGGAGGCACGCAGACGGGTGAAGCGTTCCTGTCCCTGCCCGGTCAGCCGGAAGCTGATACCGCCGCCCCGAACCGTCTTGACCTCATACCCGGCCCGCTTCATCAAATTGAGAAATTCGTCCAGATCAGCGGGGCGTTCCGCCAGCGCAGTATCAATAGCAAGGCGCAGTCGGTCCTGATAGGAAAGCGGCCCTTTCCGGTCTTTCTGCCACTCCCCATAGTTCCGATACTTGCTCTTGCTCCGGGGCTTCGGGTTCTCCACGATGGACAGCCCGTTTTCAAGGCACAGCCTGTCAGAGAGCCGCCGAAGGGCGAAGCTGGAGCCCCAAAAATTTCGGAATTTCCGGGTGCAGTCAAGGGTGGTGGAGTTGTAATAAATGTGACAATGGATGTGCTGCTTATCGGTGTGCGTGGTAACGATAAAAGCGTGCCGCCCCTTTGTCCAGCGCATAGCCAGCTCATAGCCGATACGGTTCGCCTCCTTCGGGGTGATCTCGCCCGGATAGAAGGATTGTCGTATCTGATAGCACAGCACATTATTTTCTTTCTTCTGTTCCCGGCCCGTCATAGCGGCATAGCTGGCCTTTGCCAAAAGGAACTCGTCCGCCACGGTGGCCGGATCACATTCATAAGCGGAGATATACTTTCCGCTTTCTGTTTTCTCCGGGTTTTTGCCATAGTCCAGACAATCCCGGATAGCCTCAGCAATCGTTTCGCCTTCGCCCGCATGGCGCTGTAACAAAGTTGTGGTAGCCAAAAATCATTCCTCCTTTCCATGAGAAAGGGGCGGCCCATTCAGACCGCCCCGACTTCGGGCCAGTATGGCCCGAGGCTGCTTAACTTGCCAGAAACCGGTACAGAGCGGATTTGCCTCCGTCCAGCGCCCAAAGAAGGGAGCCCGCCGCCGCTTGCAGTCCATACGGCGAAAGAAGGAAGGCAAGAAACAGAAATACAATCCCGCCTATGGGCGTCGGCGTGAAAAAGAGAGCGACACCCAGCACCGCCAGGATCACAGAGGCAATCGTCAGCAGGACGGCACAAATATCAAACAGGAACACCAGCAGAGCCGCCAGAAGGGACAACGCTAAAGCAAAGGGAGCAACCAATATTTTCAGCAGTATCTTCATCTTCAAAACCTCCTTTATCTATCCTTCCTACCTCTATTTTATCATGCCTGCCCGGGGACATAAATGTTGCGAAAGATTAGTAAATCCTGTCCCAAACCTTCGGGTCATACTGGCCCGAAGTGGTAAAAAAAGAGCAGGGCGGCAAGCCCCGCAACGGAAGCCTGCCGCCCTCGTCTTACTTTGCCACCAGCTCGGAGAGCTCCCGCAGCACCTTTGACACCTCGCCCCACAGCTTTTCATAGTCCCGCTTCAATCCGTCGATTTCCTCCGGGTACACGCCATAGGTATGTGCGTGTATGGCAACCTGATTGAGATTGTTAGAACAGCGCCGTTGCAGAGAGATCAGCTCTTTTACGGGCGCAAGGTCGAGGTGCAGGATATACCCATTCAGAGCCATTTTCCGTACATAAGCCCCGGCGTTGGAAATGCCCGCTTCAGCCATCCGTTCATGGATGGTTGCCAGCTCGTCCGGCGTTACCATGACGTGCAGATGGACATTCCGCTTGCGGTTCTCCATCAGCGTTCCAGCTCCCGGCCTTTCCGGCGCTCTTTGGGTTCCTTTACCTTATCAAGCGGTTTTGCGTCCAGCTCCGGGGGCGTGGGTGGGATGGGCGTGTTGTTGGGTACGCCGTCGATCATGTTGCAGTTCTGCTCCGTGGAGAGCTCGGCGGTTTTCAGATAGTTGTCTTTTTCGTGCATGGCGTTCCTCCTTTATCGTTCCTCATGGTTTTTATGGCTCCGCTTCTGGCCGGGCTCCTTCGGGGGTTCCTGCCCTCTGGTTCCTTCTTTGAGCCGGGCGGTAATGGATGGGCGCACCCGGTCAGGATTGCCCGGTGCTGGTTTCAGTTCATAATCCTCCATCTGCTTTTCGGTCAGCGGCTTTGCGTAGGTCAGTTCGCCCCATGCCATCAGACTGCCGTCTGCCACAGGACGCCGCCTGTCATCATCGTAGTTGACGATGGAAAGAGGCTGGTTATCCGGCAGCTTCGGGTAAGTTCCTATGTCCACGGGCCGCTGGGTGGAATAATAGCGGTAAACGCCCTCCGGTCCGAGCTCGGTATGCTTGACCGCCGCATGGTAAAGCTGCTGATAGTCGTCCACCCGGCGGTCAAAGTCCCTCTGCGCCCACGCCTGACTGGTTCCATAGCGACCCCAGTAGTAATCCCGATGGCCGTTTTCCCCCTCGGTAAACTGCCAGGTCACAAAGGGGCTCGGCGCTCCCGGATTATGCCCCAGCGCAAAGCCGTGTCCGGTTTCAAAGGTGGCAGCTTTCAAAATCACATATCCTTGTACTGTCTCCAAGAGATCCCTCCTTTCTGTGCCTCGGGTCAACATGACCCGAAGTGCTGGATGTTACGAAATAAGAGGGCAGACCGGGGAGAAATGTAATAAGATATTCCCACCCCGGAAACACCCTCAAAAAAGCCCGGAATGTCAAGCCTTTGGTGGCGGCAAATCGTAACAGCCGCCCGGCCTTTTCTCCCGCATTTTCCTCATGCGTTCCCGGCTTTTTCGGCGGTTCCCTTCGGCCTTGCAGGCGTCGGAACAGTAGGCTTGACGCCCCTCGGGCAAAAACGCCTTTCCGCAGACCGCACAGGCTCGCAGCTCCGGGGAGATGCCTTCCGTTGTCAATGACGCTTGAAGCTCCGGGTTAAGAGGCAGGACAGCCTCACGGAAATAACGGCAGTACGCCCCTGTCCAGCACTTGTGCAGCATATAGCAGGCACAGTCAAGAGGAAGGCACAGGCCGCTTTCCCGGTCATAGTTGGCGCACATCCCCGTGACAAGAGAACGGATTTTCTTCTTCTCGTCACGGGTCAGCTCCCGGGCGTCCATTTAAGACTTCGGGCCACGATGGCCCGAAGGGCGGGACTCCACGATCAGCGCCCGGAACTTCTTCCGGCACTGCTTTTTCTTTCCTTTGCACTCCTTGTAGTAACGGCATCCCTTACAAGGGTCGTCATTGTCCCAGCCGGGGTGCGGTACTTCCTTCATCATTCGTTCAAAAGGGCTGCTTGTAAAATTCATTCTCATTCCTCCGTATCTTCCTCCCACGGCGGGGTATCTTCGTCATCGGGTTCCTCTGCGATCTCCTCCAGCTCCCCGTCCTCATATTCGCAGTAATCATCTTCCAAATCCGGGGCCTCATGCTTCGGCTTGTAAATCTTGAAATAGTAACCAATCCCACCGCCGGCCAGCACCACCGCACCGATCAGGAGCAGAGAGAGAAGGGGGCTGTCCTTTTTCTCCGGCTCGGGTTCCGGTACTTCCTCCACAGGTTCGGTGGGCTTTGGCTCTGGCTCCGGGGGCACTTCTTTGGGCGGTTCCTTACCCTGTTCGGCAAGAGGCAGAAGGTCGTCTGTGGTAACGGTATTGAGGAAATAGACGTTCTCGCTGGTTTTCTGTTTGTCGATCACCAGATAAAACACGCTCTCGTCTGCTGTGGTAATGGTGTAAAACTCTTTACCGTCCTCGTCGGTGGCGTTGTCCACCACGGTTCCCGTCCCGTCCGGGGTAAAGGGGTTCTGTGTTTCCGGCTCCGCTTCGGTTTCCGCCGGGGCGGGAGCTGCCTCCGGCTGCGGCTCGCTGCTCTGGGCGTAGGCCGGGACCGTAAAGATCAGGCAACACAAAAGGCTGGCAGCCATCGCCGCCAGCCTGCGAAATTTAGTTTTCTTCATGGGCCGTGTCCTCCTTTTCGGGTGCCTCCGGCTTCGGGTCAGTATGGCCCGAAGCGGTAAGGCTGTTTTTGGGGTCATTCAGAAAAGCCATAAGCTGGGCGGGCGTCAGTTTAAGGGAGCGCACCGCCTGCACGATCTGGCTGTTTTCTTCCTCCTGTTTCTGCTTTTCCAGCTCCCGGATTTTGGCCTGCCATTCGGCGGCCTTCTCCCGGGCTTTTTCCAGTTCCTTATCGAGCTTGTCGATTTTGTTCATGCAAGGACTCCTTTCCTCTGGCTCACAAACGCCCGAAGGCATAGAAATGTGTCTGCCAGTAGCTTGAATTGATGTTTGCGTATTGGATGGGCGAACCACAATGGAGCATCATCCCGTCGCCCACATAAATCCCCACATGGGATACAGGGCCGGGGCTGTCATAGGTTCCCGTGAAAAAGATAATGTCGCCGGGCTTTGCCTCGGAGGGGGAAATGATAGCACAATGATTATAAATGCCCTGCGCCGTGGTACGGGGCAGGTTGTGGACGCCGCTGGCCGTGTACACCCAGCAGACAAAGCCCGAACAGTCAAAGGAGGTGGACGGGCTGGAGCCGCCCCACACATAGGGCCAGCCGATGTACTTTGTAGCTTCTTCCATGAGCGCCGCAAAAGCCGGGTCATCCAGCGCCTCGCCGGGTATCTCATAGCTGGGGCCGGTATCTTCGCCGCCGTTGTAAATCCCTTCCCACAGATAGGGTTTGTTGCCTTTGAGCTGCTGCATAACGGTGTAGATTTCCCGCTGCTGTTCGTTAAGCCTCGGCAGGATCACGGCGGGCAGCGTTTTGTTTGTGAGAGTCACATTGAGAATGTAATACTCATAGGGGACTTCCTCGGTGGTGGTTTCCCCGGTCTCCGGGTCAGTGCTGGTTTCGGTGCGGTAGCGTATCTCGACTTCCTCCGTCAAGGTCAGCTCATACTGTGCCTCGAAGATTTCCCGCAGTTCGTCCTGCACCTGTTCCCGGAAATACACATGGTACTTTGCCGAGAGATAGGACGCCAGCTCATAGGGGTTATGGCCGATCTCGTCCACCGAATAGCGGTACTCGTCATAGCCGGGATGGGTGCTTTCGATGTTTGCCACCGTCTGCGCCAGCTCGTTTTCCAGCGCCGTGTAGTCCTCGTCCACCCCCAGCAGATCCGTATCCTCCGAGGCGTAGGAGGTGCCGGATAACGCATTGGCAAGACCGCTGCCAAGCGTGGGAAAGATAGAGCTTACCGCCGACACAAGAAAACAGAGCAGCAACAGCAGGAGCAGGACCAGCACCGCCACGGGATGACGGGTCACAAACTGCGCCGCCCGACGGGTCGCAGTTCCCGAAGCGGCAGCGGTTTTCTTTGCGGCCTTTGCGCCCTGTTTTGTAGCCGCCTTTGCTTCTTTGGAATACCGGCGTTTCAGTTTCCATTTCTGCTGCACACGGGAAAGCGGATTGCTGGCAAGTTCCGGGTGCTCGGAGGCCATCTTCTGAAAATCCACATTGGCCCGGGCTTTTATGTCCTTCCGTTCCCACTTTGCCACCTTCCGGGCTGGGTGTTCCCGCCAGCGGCGTTTGGCATAGCGGGTCAGTTTCCGGGCTCCGGCCTCTGCGGCCAGCTCGGATTTATGGGCTCCTTCCACACCCACATTTTCATGCTCAACCTCGTGTATCTTGTTGTGGACATAGAACCACGCTTCTGTACGGGCTCCCCGGACTGCCTTTTTTGCAAGCCCCGGCGGCTTCTTCGCTGCCCGTTTTGCCTCGGTCTTGTCCAGTTTCTCCCGGGCCTTTCCCAGCTTTTCCCCGGTGTGTTCCGCTTTTGCCTGTGCTTTCTGGTACTTGTCCTTTTTGCTCCCGGCCTTCTCAGCGGAGCCCTCCGGCTCCTGTGCCTTGCCGGTATCCTGCGGCCCGCCCGCTTCATCTTCCTGCCTCATGCGGTCAGAAGGGCGGGCTTTCCGGCTGTCCTCTTGAAACTTGCCGCTTTTGGACTTCGGGCCATCATGGCCCGAAGGACTGTCCTGCCCGGCATCCTCGTCCTCAAACCGTAGACGTCGGGACGGTGCGGGGGAAGGTCCTTCCCGTTCTGCCGGTCCGGGGCGATTGTCCCCGGTATCCTCCGTCGGCCCCGGCCTTTGAAAATTCCGTTTGTCCGGTTTCTTTCCGATAATGTATCCCTCCTTTCCAAACCTCGGGCCATCATGGCCCGAAGTGTGTTACGCCCGGTTCATTTCCTGTTTTTTGTCCTCCGGGCGGGTGGTCATAATGGCGTACAGCTCGGTATTCTGCGGGAAGCGGTCAACAAACGGGATGGTGGTGTTCCCGAAGAACAGCAGCCCTTCGCCGGAATTGGTATGGGTCACATAGGAAAGCTGGTGGGGGCTGATCCCAAGCTGTTTGGCTAAAATCTGCCGGTCCCCCTGCGCCTGCGAGAGCAACACAAGGAAGTCCGAGTTTTCAAAGATGTTCTCGATCTCCGGGCTTGCCAGAAAATCCTTCACGTTCTGCGTTAAAGCACTGGGAACGCACCCTTTTTTCCGCAGCATTTTCCAGATCGCCACACAATAGCTTGCCGTCAGACGGTCACGGAGCAGCACATGAAATTCGTCGAAGTAACACCATGTGGCGATACCGCGGAGGAAATTCATGGACACCTGCGAGTTTACCAAGTCCTGCATAATGAGCATGGCAATCGTCCGAAGCCCGGCCCCCAGCTTTTTTAAGTCAAGGCATACCAGACGGCGGTTTAAGTCCACATTGGTTTCATGGTTGAACACGTTAAGGGAACCCGACACATAGATTTCAAGGGCAGTTGCCAGCCGTACCGCCTCGCCCTCCGGCTGGGAACAGAGCAGGTCATACAGGGTTTGGAGGATCGGCATTTTGCTTGTTTCCGGGTCCTGCAAATGTTCCCGGTACATCTGGCGTACACAGCGGTCAATGACGGTCCGCTCCACCGGCTGCAAGCCATCCTTGCCGCCAACGATCAGCTCCATCAGCGACAGGATAAAGTCGGCTTTCAGCGCCATCGGGTTTTCCTCGTCAAAGCTCAGGTCAATGTCCATCGGATTGATGTGGTGGGGGCTGTCCGGGGAAATCTCGATGACCTGTCCGCCCAGCCGCTTGATAAGGGGCGAGTATTCGCCCATCGGGTCCACCACAATGATCCGGTCACGGGTGGCAAGGAACACGTTCACAAGCTCCCGCTTTGCGGCAAAGGATTTGCCGGAGCCCGGCACGCCGAGGAACAGGCCGTTGGGGTTTTTGAGCTTTTTCCGGTTTGCCATGATGACGTTATGGGAAAGTGCGTTGAGCCCGTAATAGACGGCTTCGCCATCCATGCGGAGCTCCTGCGTCATAAAGGGAACGAAAATGGCCGTGGAGCTGGTGGTCATGCCGCGCTTGATCTCAATGCCGTTATGACCCAGCGGAAGGCTGGAAAGAAAACCGTCCTCCTGCTGGAAGTCCAGCCGCTTCAAGGTGCAGTTGTATTTCTGGACGATACCCGACACCGTGAACAGGTCATTGTCCAGCTCCCGGCGGGTCGGGGCCATGTTTACCACAAGGAAGGTCAGCAGGAACATTCTTTCATTCCGGCTCTGTAAATCTTCCAGAAGGGTCTTTGCGTCGTTGCTGTACGTTACAAGGTCGGGCGGAAGTATGTCCATGTCGTACCCTGACCGGGCTGCCTTCTTTTGTTCCTCCACCTTCATCTTGTCAATGTCGGAGACTTTGGCCTTGATAGATTTTACGGCGGCGGCCTGATCGACGGTTTGGATATGGAGAGTGATGGTCATTTCCGCATCCATTTCCAAAAGCTCCGCCAGCAGCTTGTCCGAGAGCTCTGAGGCCAAAATCTGTAAGTAGGAGGCAGCGCCCCAAGTCGTCCCCACCCGGAACAGACGGCTGAAACGAAAATCGAAGCTGTCCGGGGCGATAAAGTCTTTGGTGGAAAGCCCGGTTTTGGGGATCATATCCCATGAAAACCGGAAGGGGGAGCCGCTGCCGGGGTGGAGTTGCCCGTGAAGAAGCTCCAGCCGTTCCAGCCCCGAAAGGGAACGGCACTTGACGCCCAGCTTTTTGAAGTTCCCGCAAATGTCCGCCTCTACACGTTCCAGCCTTGCCCTGGCGGTGGGAAGGTCGTCCACGTTCACGCCGAAGGTCAGGAGCTTTGTGCGGACAATGCCGTTGTTGCTTTTGGCGATCTGGTTTTCCAGCATTTCCACATACTCACACCGGACGCTGTTGTAATCATCGTCCTGCATGGGGATGTTCACGCTGTACCGGCTGCCCGGGCGGCTCCGGTGGTTGAGGAAGGAAAGCTGGAACGGAAGGCTGCTGTCAAAGTAGTTGAGGCAGGCGCTCCACCCGTCAAAGATGGCTGCCTGATCTTCGGACTGTGCGAGCTGGTAGTTGATGTCCTCGTATTCAATGGTTTTGGTGTAATAGCGGTCCGCTACCCGGCACACCCCGTCCCGGTACATTTCCCGGTAAGGGAGGGTCTGCTGGGCGGTGGTGGGAATGTTCTTTCCTTTCGTGAACAGGCCGGTAAGGCCCTGCTTTTCAGGCTTTCTGCCTGCGGGCTTTCCGGCCCTTCTGCTGTTTCGCAATCGGCTGCGCCTCCTTTCTGGCGCTAAGCAGCGCATAGAAGTTTTCGGTTTTGTAAGGCCGCACACGGGGATAGAGGAACCGGGTGCGGATGATGTTTTTCAGCACTTTTTCCAGCGGCAGACCGTCTCGTTCATACATAGCCAGAAAGAAGAACGGGAGCATGAGGCCGATCATCAGGAACATGGCGGCACTGTTCCCGATACTGCCACGGGAAAACAGGTAAGCCGGGAGGCCCACCGCCGCCGCGCTGGAAAAACAAACAAGCTGGCGCTTCGTTAGGTTGAAGGCCAGCTTTGTTTTGATTTTGGAAAGGTCTTTTGGTACTGGCACATAGGCCATTTTGGTACACCTCCTTTATTGCTTCGGGCCAGCATGGCCCGAGGTTATCTTGCGGCCTCTTTGGCCGGGGCTGTGCTGCGGGCAGCTTCGACGGCTTCTCGTCCGCTCTGCCTTGCCCGCCAGTATTCGGGGTGATACTGCCGGATGGACTGATTGAGTTTTTCTTCAAACTGTCCTTTGTCCTTAATGCGGTCAGGGATTTTCCACAGCTTTTTGTCCAGCAGCTCCCGGAGCACTACGCTTTCCTGTGCGTCCTCCTCATAGCAAATATAGCCCTTGTCCTTGAAGCCGCATTTTTTGGCCGCTGGGGAGAGAACGGCGGCTACCTCGTTTGCCACCATCGTTCCGCCGTGGCTGGCGGTAGATACCAAAAACACCCCCGGACAGAGGGTTTCACAGCTCTGCACCTCGCCCCACGGGGAGCTTTTTGGCGCATGGAACATTCCGCCCGTCCGGCTCCGGTCCGCCTGCATGAGCGCCGCCTTTTCCAAGATGGCCTTCAGCTCCGGGGAAAAGTAGGCGTATTCCCGCAGGACACGGGCGGCCTCCCCGCCGCAGGCGTTCATCAACAGGGTATAGGCGTCGCTGTCCGCTTTGGTACAGCGGCCCAGCAGTCTTCCGTCGTAATAGCAGGCCGCGTCATAGCCCATCCGTTTACGTGGCATGGTTCCCGCCTCCTTTCTGCTTCGTGCCAGCATGGCCCGAGGTCAACGCTCTGCACTGCGGCTGGGCTTTTCCTTCGGAGGCCGCTCTGCCTTTGCCTGTTCGGCAGCCGCTTTTCCGGCTTTGAGTTGGTCGCTAATGGACGCACGCCCCACAGAGCCGCGCTCCGCCATCTGTTCCAGCTTTGCCTCATAGGCTTGCAGAACAGCAGTATTGAGCTGTTCCCGGAACTCCTTTGTGACAGGGTAGGCCATATCCCGATAGCCGCCTTTGCCGTCCGGCTGGCTGGGCATCCCAAGAAAGAGGCCCTTGCTGCCCTGTACGATTTTCAGATTTTCTACCACAAAACAATCATTGAATTTCACGCTGGCAAAGCCCATTAGATTTTTCACAGGTTCGATGACCCGCACGCTTACATCCAGTTTTATAGGGGCGGCTGGTGTCCCGCCCGCAGTTTTTTCCTGCATGGATTTCTCCTTTCCGCTTCGGGTCAGCATGGCCCGAAGTCTCTTAATGGCAGCCGAAGATGGATTTTGCAAGACTGCCTGTTTTGAATAAGGTAAAACACAGCAGCACCGTATATCCCACGCAGCCCCAGATCGCCCCGATGGGGTCGCCGTCGGTGGCGATACTCTGGATCAGCACCGCATAGATGGCGACACAGACTAAGATCAATAGACCTTGAAAGCCCACCGCAAAGAGGGAGCGGAAATAGTTCTGCCCCATGTGTCCGGTTTCCCTGTTGGGGACTGTGGCAAACGGGATAGGCGCTAAACTTGTGAGTAAATAAATTTCAATCATACGGCCATATACGATGACGAAGATCACGATGTTTAAGGCAATCATGGTAAGCTGGATCAGGAAGGACTGGAGCCAGAGTCCGAACAGAGGGCCTAACTCCATCGCCTCAAGCTCTGTCCGCAGACTGTCCAGCACATCCGGCGTGATCTCTGTCCCGTTCTGGATAATGCCCGCTGACTGCTGTATCACATGCTGGCTCACATCAAAGACCGCCAGCACGATATTGAAGGTATTCGTCAGGATCATCACAGCCACAAAGGTTTTGAACACCCACTTAAAAAACATCCATGTGTCAACTTCATGGAGGTTGTTGCGTTCTATGAGCATCTGTATCAGTTCATAGGTCATAACAAAAGTGAGGATGCCCCCGGCGATTGGCAGAATGGCAGTTTCGGAGATCTGTCGTATCATGGAAAAGACCCCGGCGTTCCAGTCCGCCGGGGTCGTGCCTACCTGTGTGGCGATCTCGCCAACGCTCTGATTGACGTTATCGAAAAGGCCATCCAGATTTCCCATGATACCATCGACGAGCAGACCTTTCAGCCATTCAACGATTGCGTCGATGATAAAGTCCATACATCAGCTCCTTTTCTGGAAAAGGGACAACGGGTGACACTTAGCTGAACAGGCCGGACAGCAGAGGGATAAGCTGAAGGCCGATCAGAACGACACCGCCGCCCGCCATGAGCTGTTTTATCCCCAATTAGGTGTAAAACTCTGCTCGATGGCGGGCGGCGGCGTACAAAAAATCTATATGGTATTTTTTAAGAGAACCGTCCCGGCGGGACAGGTCAGGCAGTGACCTGTTCCACCTCCGGGATGGGTTTGAGATTAAAATGAATTTCGATAGAAATGTGTCTTGTTTTATCTTCGTCAATGCGCTCATGCACGACGATTTCTTTGATTAAGCGGTTGAGGGTGGCTGCGTCCAGCTCTGTGATGTTGGCGTATTCCTGAATGGCTTCCACCCATTGTTTTGCGTCATTGGCAAGCTGGACTTCATCGGACAGCCGCTTTCTGCCCTCGGACACTTTTGTTTTAAGCTCCGTCTGCTCGGTCTGTGTCTTTTCCAGCATGGTGTTGAAATTCTGCTCACTGATACGCCCTGCAATCATATCCTCATAAAGCCGCATGACCATTTTGTCCAGAACCTCAATCCGTTCCTCGTCCCTTGTAAGGGAGCGTTCCATTGCTTCCCGCTGTTCCCGCTGCTCGGCTTCACAGGTATTGGTCAGGCGGTCAGCAACCGCTTCCCCGTCCATCAGGGCAGCTCTGGCACATTCCCGGATTTTCCGCAGCACATGGCTGTAAAGGGTGTCATAGTCAATCCGGTGCTGGGTGCAGTGGTTCTTTCCAAAGGCATTGTAGGTCTTGCAGGAGTAAATCCGCTGGGGATGTTTTGCGTTTGTGTAGCGTATCGTCAGCGACTTCCCACACTCGCCGCATTTTATCAGTCCGGCAAACAGGCTGATTTCATTGGTCTGCCCCGGACGCTGGCGGGATTTCAGCTTGTTCTGCACAATATCAAAGCTCATGCGGTCAATCAGCGGTTCGTGCTGTCCCTCAACCACAACCCAGTCCTCCGGTTTCTTTTCCCCAATCGTTCCGATTTTGAAGCGGTAGTCTTTTTTCTGGGAAGCAATCGCCCCGGTGTAGACGGGATTCATCAAAAGGTCTTTGATAACGGAGAAGTCCCACATATACCGCCCGTTTTCCGGGTCTTTCTTTTCCCATTTGGTGCGGGTATTGCGAAGCCCCCGTTCCCGGTTCCACCATGTGGGGCAGGGGATTTTTTCTTCCTCCAGCCGTCTGCGGATATAGTTCGGACCATGACCGTTTAGGGCATATCCGAAAATCAGCCGCACAATCGGGGCGGTTTCCTCGTCAATGAGCAGATGGTTTTTGTCCTCCGGGTCTTTCCGATACCCAAACGGGGCAAGACACCCGGTAAACTGTCCTTTCTGCGCTTTCAGAAGATAAGAGGAATGGACTTTCTTGGAAATATCCTTGCTGTACATCTCGTTCAGGATATTCTTGAACGGGGCAATGTCGTTGTTATCCCGTAAGGTGTCGATACCGTCATTCATGGCGATATAGCGCACCCCGTTTCTTGGGAAAAAGTCCTCAATCAAATGCCCGGTTTGCAGATAGTTACGCCCCAGTCGGCTGAGGTCTTTCGTGATAACAAGGTTGATTTGCCTGCGCTCAATGGATCTCAACATTCTCTGTAAATCAGGACGCTCCATATTAAGACCTGTGAAGCCATCGTCCTGATAGACTGCCACAACCTCCCATCCCTGCTTTTCGCAGTATTTTTCCAGCATATCACGCTGGTTTGCGATACTGGCACTTTCGCCTTGCAGGTCATCGTCCTTTGACAGTCTGCAATAGACCGCTGCACGATAGCCCCCGGCAAGTGCCGAACCGATTGTTCTGTATTCCATTTCGTTCATCATAGCCATTTACCCACACAATCCAGACGGTATCCGGCTCTTTTGAACCTCATCTTCATTATACTTCAATTCTTTCTTTTTAGCAAGATATTCTTTTGTATTTGTCTTGCCGTATTTCTGGGAAATCAGGCTGACGAACACATCGGTGGCGTCCAGCTCCCCGTCAAATACAGTGGTCACATGAATCTCTGTTTTGTTTTTTGCCATAGGCAGTTATCCTCCATACATGAAAATAGCCAGACAGAGGGTGTCGGCAACGAAGTCCGGCAACGGGCTTCAAAAGACCTTGCAAACAATCTCAATCTGGCGGTGGTTACTATTTATACTTTTCTTTTATTTTTCTGTTGTTTTGGTTGTCATAGGGGAGAAAAGCCCGCAGTTATGGGTTTTTCCCCGGCAACCGGCTCGGCAACGGGATAGCAACGAAGTCGGCAACGGGCTGTCATTTTCAGAATGGAAGCTCCATCTGCTCCGTGACCTCCACAAAACCGTCCATAGATTTTTCGGGCGGGTTGTCGGTGTCCGTTGCCGGGATTTCACGCTCCCAGCCCTTTTGTCTGCCATATTCCGCAAACATTCTTGGATTGGAAAAGTAGTTCCACCCGGTAATGCACTGGTTCATTATCTCGTTGATTTCCCGGATTTCCCATTGCTTCGGCTCGTCAAAGGTGTGATTTAAGGCTTCCTTGTAGAGCTGCTTGGAACAGACCGTTTCCCCGGTGTACTTATCAAGGTAAGCCTGTATCATCCCGGCTTTGGTGTCCTCCGGCATAAAATCCCGCTGGTGTTCTTTGAGATACCGCTGCATGGCTGGGCTGAATGACAGCTTGTACCTGCCGCTTCGGTAAATCTCCATTGCTTCCGCCCACATCTGGCTGATATAGGCTCTGGAAGCGGCTTCGTCCTCCAAAATGTGAACCTCGGCTTGCTCCGGGTACACCATGACCGGGATAAATCGGCGGTTGCCGGAACGGTCAAGGGGGAGAAAGTCAAGGGCGTTGGAAGTACCGCCGAACACGCACTGACGGGGACGGTCTGCCGGGTGGGTTTCATAGGGTATCTTATAAACCTCTTTCTGTCGGCTTAGAAAAGACTTGATTTCCTCAATGCTCTTGGCATTGGCGGTTGCCATCATTTCCGACATTTCAATTATCCAGTGACCTTGCAGCTTGCGGTACACGTTATCATCGTCCAGCTTCCGCAAATCATCGGAAAACCACTCGTCCCGGACTGCCAGCAGACGGAAGAAGGTGGACTTGCCAGCCCCCTGACCGCCTACCAGACACAGCATGATTTCAAACTTGCTTCCGGGCTTAAATGCCCTTGTAATCGCCCCCAAAAGAAACAGCTTTAGGGCTTCATAGGTGTAATCGTCCACATCCGCCCCCAGAAAGTGCCGCAGACAGAAGCGGATGCGCTCCGTCCCGTCCCATGCAAGGCTGTTCAGAAAATCCCGGATGGGGTGGTACTTATTCTCATTCGCCACAATCCCGATGGCGGTTTCAATCTTTTTCTCACTGGTCAGCCCGTAGGTTTCCTCCAGATAAAGAAGCAGATACTTCATGTCCGTATCGTTCAGGGCGGTGCTTTCTCTGTGAAAACCGATGGGCTTTATGATGTCCTTGCGGTCGGTCAGGATGTTGTATGCGATAGCCCCGGAAAGCAGAGGGTCACGCTGGAATACGGTCAGGCAGTTCCGTATGCTCTGACGGACAGCGCCTTTCTCGGTAGTTTCCAGCCCCGCCTTGATTTCCTCAACGCTCTGTGGCGGCTGCATGGCGTTCATGGTGTTTTTTAGTTCTTGCTGTGTCTGCGGCTGCAAGCTCTGCCATTCGCTGTTCAAGCTGTATCACATCCTTTCCGTAGTCCGTAATCAAAGCCGCTTTTTCCTCTGTCTCCCCGAACAGCAGCACATCCAGCAGATATTCCACTTGGTCTTGCTTCTGTAAGGCTTCCACAAACCGGGGATGAAAGGCTTCCTCTGGGGAGTGCGGGGCATATTCCGTTCTCCATGCCCGAAGCAGGTGGAGATAATCGGCAAGGATACGGAAGCAGCGGTTCTTTGCTTCCTGAAACTGTTCCTCCGGGGATTTCTGCCGGGGCTTGGGCTTTTTTGCCTTTCCCGGCGGTTTCCAGTCCTCATAGGAAAGCCCAAAGTCATTTGCCAGTTGTACGGCGGCTTCTTTCTTTGCCAGCCCATACAGGGCGGCGGCAAAATCAATCACATCCCCATCCGCACCGCAGCCGAAGCAGTGGTAACGCCGATCCAGCTTCATGCTTGGGGTTTTATCATTATGGAACGGGCAGCAAGCCATCCCGTTCCGACCTACATGGATTCCATAATGCTCCGCAGCCTGTCTTGTTGTGACGGACTGCTTCACAGCTTCAAATACATTCAAATCTATCCCTCCTTGAAAATAAGAAAAGCACCTGACATTCTCTGATTGAAAATGGCAAGTGCCTGTTAAAGTTCCATATCCTGTTGTCTGTGTTTCGCCTGTGCCGGGGCGGTTCTTTGAGCCTTTTTCTCGTCTGCCTTATCCTGCAAGACTTCCTTGATGGGCTGCTTCTTAGGCGGCTCTTTACTTTCCTCTGTGCCGGGTGTGGCTTTCCGTACCCAGTAGCGGATGTCCCGCAGCTTCTTCAAATCCTCCTGTACCTCGGTCAGTGGTACTTTCAACTCTGCGATTTCTTCCAGAAGCGTTTCCTGCTCCTCTTGCAGCTCCTTTTGGGTACTGTCCTTATCATCTGGGTGCTTGGCAAGGTAGGCGGCGGCTTTTTCATACCGGGCAACCTCCGAGTGTTCCTGTTTGAATTTCTCCTTTGTTTTCTTAAAAAATATCTTCTGGTACTTCTCATAGACAGGCTTACATTCCTTGCAGTCTGTCCGGCTGGCAAGAATCCCGTCAATCACTTTGCTTCGGGCTTCCTTTGGCTTCATCTGATTGCGGTAATCTGCGGCTGATTTCCCGGAAGATTCCAGAAACGCTTCTAAGTCCTCCACAGTGGAAAGCCCCTTTTGCCGGAGATAGGACAGGGCTTCGCTGACTGCCTTTAAGTCCTGTGAAGTCCCCCGGTTCTGTCCAGCCCTCGTCCAGTCCTTCCGTTCTTCCTTTCGTATCTCCATGTACTTCATCAGCAGATTGGGAAGAAGTGTCGCTTCCTCCGCCGCTTTTTGTGCAAGCAGCTCTTTCCGTTTTTCTCCCAGCTCGGTAATCCAGCCTTTGAGGTTTTGGATAAGCTGCCGGATGGACTTCATCAGGCGGTTGGCGGCTCTGATTTCCCGGTTCAGGTTTCCGATATTCGTCTGGATACCACGCTTTTCCATCTGCCGGACAGCAGCCCCCTCATGGACAGTGGGGACAATATCAAGCCCCTGTCTGGCATAGGAACGCAAGTCCACACGCTCCGGACGGTCATTGGCTTCCAGATAGCGGTTCTGGATGACCTCCCATTCATGCCGCCAGATTTCGCAATACTTCTGGTCGTTCCAATCCACCGTATCCTCCTTGTGGCTTTTCCATCTGCCGGACGGAAGTTTTATCCGTTCCCCGTTTTCGTCAAGGTCATAAACCTTGCGGCTCTTGGGAAGCCATTTTCCATGTTCGTCCATTGCCCTCATAGTGAGCATGACATGGGCGTGGGGATTGTGTCCCGGCGGATGGGGGTCATGGATTGCAAAATCAGCAATCATGCCTTTGGAAACAAACTGCTGCTCACAAAACTCCCGGACAAGGACAGCATACTGGTCGGGTGGTATCTCTCTTGGGATGGTAAGCACCCACCGCCTTGCAAGCTGGGAGTTCCATTGCTTTTCCACCGCTTCGGCGGCGTTCCATAAGGTATTGCGGTCTGCATACGACCGTGGGGCGTTTGCCGGGAGCAGAATTTCATTGTGGATAATACCACGCTTTTCCGGGTAGTGCTTCACTTGCTGGTCGTATTCACAGAACAGCTTTTCGCCGCTTTGGTAAGCAGCGGCGGCAACCGCAGACTGCCGCTGGCTGCGCTGAACAATCGTGATTTCGTTGTGTGGGCAGGGCATTTCGTGTCCCTCCTTTCGGTAATTGGTGGATGGGGTGGCGTTTTACCACCTCATTTTGGCAGAAAAAAAGCAGGAGACCTTTTTCAGATTTCCTGCTCGGTGTGCCGCTATGTGGGCGGCGGGTATTTAATTGTAAAAGTTCGGGGCAAGTTGACCCGATGTGAAGCTGACAAACTTGAATTGATTTACTTTGTTTGTAAATCTTCCAGAAAGAAAATTCCCTCTGTTAGGTTGATAAACATTTCCTTGTCCTTGATTACATGAATTTTATTGTTCCACCAGACAGTAGTGTTATTAGCGGAGATGGTTTTGCTTGTTCCATCTTTAAGAAAATAAGTAATTGTAATAGCAGGTTCTTCTTCGCTATTCACTTCCCCAAATAAATCATATTTCAGAAATCCCGTTAGCTTTAAGGCTAACTCAATATCCTCACGGCTCGAAATTTCTTTAACATCATCCGTGACACTCGGATACGTGATATTTACAGACTGAATATCATTTATGCGGGGCAATCCCCAAAGATACATACCATTCATAAATATGTTGATTCCAACAATCAAAACTGTCATAACTATCACTTCTATCAAAAATCGAATAAGACATTTGAAAATCTTGTTCACCAATTTATCCTCCAATCTCGATTTCTCCTGCTCCCAAAATCCCGATTTGTTGTCATCTCCATTATACTTCATCGCCTATCGAAAAGATAGCGTATTTTATGAAACTTGTCGGCTGGGAACAGCTTGCACCGCAAGGTGTCCCCAACAGGCAAGTCCACAAAAGGGTAGCTGGCGGCAGCCAGCGCAGGGGAAGTGTAGCGTCCCCTGTATGATTTGGAGCAGACCATGACTGCGGAAAATCACAGCCCTCCGGCGAGGAGCCTTCGGAGAACGCAATGCACCAACCTCTGGGTGGTGTATAATTGCGCCCTTAGTAAACTAAGGGGTTTCCGGCTTCTCCCGTTCCAGCAGTTTTTTCAATAGTTCCTGCGTGTCCTGCCTGTGAAAAATGAGTTTCAACAACAGCATGACATCATCATCTGTCAGGCGTTCCGGCTCTTGCAGAAAACTTTCCAGCATACCGCCACGAGTACAGAGCCGGTGCGTCCGTTCCTTTCGGGTAAGCTGCTTTAACTGGTGCTGCAATGCCTTTTCATCATTGATGGCTTTCCGCAGTTTCTTTTCGCTTTTCTCCAACTCCCGATTGAGTTTTTCCAGCTTTGAGGTATCAGGCAAGGGCAGCGTCCTCCTTTCCCGGTATCAGCACATAAATCCTGTTTGGTTCTCCAACGCCCTGACGCACCCGCATGATAAGTCCGGCGTTTTCCAGTTCATTCAAAGAACGCTTGACCGTCATAGAGCTGCGGGACAGGACTGCGGCAATGGCTGTGACAGGGAAGCAGACAAACAGGATTCCGTTCTCGTCCTCCTGCCCATTGGAGAGCATAGCGTCCAACATCCGGCAGTACATGATCTTTGCGGTGCTGCTGACTGGAAACCCTGTCAACGCTCTTGGAAAAGCCATACAGGGCGGCAATGGTGTGTCTATCGTCATAAATTCAAAAATCATTCGGTGTGTTCCTCCTTTTTCTTTGCTCGTTTGGATAAATAACGGGGGCAGTCAATCACAACCGCCCGGAAGCTCTGCTTGCACCCATGCTGGCATTTCCGGCATAATTCGTTGTAAGTGACACGCCCCCGGTCATTGAGGTAAAAAGAAAGCTCATGCTTCCTCTTTTTGCTCATTCTCGGCATATTGCGCTTCCTCCCGTTTTTGTGTATGGTTTCGGGGCGATTTTCGGCAAAATTACGGTCATAGAGCCGCTTAAAATCTCCCGAAGTATCAGCGATAGGGTAGACTATCCCCCTATCAGATTGTCGTGTTTCGGTATCATTTCGGTGTCAGTTCGCCAGTTCTCCCCGGTGTCGTTCCTCCCCTGAATCTCACAGCGGCGTATCGCTCCCTTTGGTACGCTCGTTTCGGTCAGGGTTCCTCCATATCCCTGCCAAAAGTCATGGCGCTACATCGCCGGGGAAGCATATCCCACACAGGCTGGTCATTCGATTGGAATAATCCATCGATGAACTACCTGTATCATAGAACATTTTTGTGCCCTGTGCCGTATATCCACAAAGTAGGAATCAGGGGGAAAATCAGAAATTTCCACGATTGCGGAAAGTGTGATATAATCCAGTTAAACGGCAGAAATAAAACCACCGGAAAGGAGCGTGCGCCCATGAAAGTTGCAACAAGCATACAGGAACGCCTTTGGGAACTCCGCAAAGACAAAGGCTTAAATCTGGAAGAACTATCAAAGCTGACGGGCATTTCTAAATCAGCCCTTGGCAGTTATGAAAAAGAGGATTATAAGGAAATCAATCATGGCAACCTTATCACGCTGGCAGACTTCTATGGGGTTTCCGTCGATTATCTGCTGTGCCGGACAGAGAACAGGGAGCAGATCAACACGCCACTGACGGAGCTGCATTTGAACGATGAGATGGTGGCACTGCTGAAAAGCGGTCGGATTAACAACCGTCTGCTCTGCGAACTTGCCACCCATAAGGACTTTATCAAGTTTCTTGCGGACATTGAGATTTATGTGGACGGGATTGCCACCATGCAAATCCAAAATCTCAACTCCCTTGTTGATACCGTCCGGCATGAAATTATTGAACGGTATCGCCCCGGCGAAGATGACCCGCATTTGAAGGTGCTGCAAGCCGCACATATCAGTGATGATGAGTATTTCAGTCACATGGTTCTGGATGACCTCAACCTGATTATCCGGGATATTCGGGAATTCCACAAAAAGGACAGCGAGAGTGCGCCCCAAACTACCGTTGCCGATGAACTGAAAGAAAATCTGGAAGCGGTCGAAAATTTCAAGGGCAGTCGAGATGAAAAACTGGTTATCCTTTACTGCAAGCAGCTTGGTATCAACTATAAAAACCTGTCAGAAGAAGAATTTCGCTGGTTCATTCGTATTCTCAAAAAATCAAAGAAAATGGGAACGCCTATCAGCCAGAGGAAAAAACGGTAAAGGAAAACCGCTGTTGCATGGTTTGTTGGATTCCATGTAGCAGCGGTTTGTGCTGTGGTTATTATTTCATTCGTTTTCTTAATATTCGGCGATAATTTGTTTCTCCCTTTGGTGCGTCCTGTATAATTTCCAACACACCATCTTCAAGCATTTTATCAATGCGATTGGAAATCCATACATCACTAATTCCAAGTTGATATTTTCCTAAAACATTACCTATGACAATAGCCATTTTGAATTGCTCTGGCTGTTCCGCAATTTCACGAAGAATGAAACTATCATATATATCTTCTGAAACGCTTTGCAATTTACCATTTAACATTGCACGCAAAGGTGCATTTTCATTTTGAAGTTGATTCCATTTCATAGTACAAGCTGAAAGAAATACAGGATTAGCTTTCTCTTGTAGAGTTATATAGTTTCCCCATTCGCCAGGAGACACCTCGCCCCATGCTATTTTGGATGTCATAGTATTTTCTTTTCCATATTCCCATGTAGGTAACTTAACCAAATAAATTGTTGTCTGGCAGTTTAATGGTTGAAGTTGTTTCATAAGCCAATACATACCACAAAGCTCATCTGGATTATAGCTATACCAAATGCGAATTTCTTCCCCAGCTACATATCGTTCAATCACTGAGGTCAATGTAGTTTTAATTTTCTGTATTTTTTCTTCAACCTGATAATCTAAATCCTCTACAAAGCAGACAGACAGCATTTTCTTGAAAATATTTTTCCGCTGTTCGCCAATTCCATTATCAGAAATATCTCCCACACTAAGAACCATATCAAAACAATAAACATCACTGCTCTTGCCTCCCAATGGAATAGCATTCTCCCAAGCAATGCGTTCTTGTTCCTGTGCTTGAAGCTGTGCCTTTTTCATTTCATCTGAAGATGGAACACTCCCGTCTTCGTGCCTCATAAATATTGAAACAGCACTTCCTCTATACTTTCCCTTGCCGTAAGTTTGGGCAATTTTCAAACTTCCACAGGCACTTTCACCAAATACAATTTCAATCATCTTATATACCTCCGATTTAATTGCTCCCGTTATGAATAAATCATCTCATACAAAACAATTTCTTCTGCCCTGTTGTGAATGTTATTGCAACGCTGCACCCATTCCATTTGTCGGGTACACTTCAATTCCTCTGTCACGCCCTCGGTAGCTTTCATCTGCTCCATGATAGTGTCTAACCGTTTTTGTGCCTGTTCATTCAGGTCTGCAAGATATGTCAACAATTCTCCGGTCAGTATCAATGTATTCAATCTGGCTGGGTGGACTTCTCTTAAATATTCCCGGTGCATTCGTCCGTACTTTCCGATAGGGCGGTGTTCCTCCGGCAGTTTCAAGCCTGGAATGTAGTAATCTCCGACAAGGATATAATCAATTCCGTTTTCCGTTATTCTTGGTTTCAATTCGCTCATGTTCCTTACCTCCTGTGGAAGCAGGCTCGTCTGGTACTAACTCAATCACATCAGTAATCTCACAATTCAGAGTTTCACAGATACGGGCTAATGTATCCATGCTGATGTGCTTTCCCTCTTTGCTCATGTTGGCAATCATATTTGTTGTCATACCAGCAGCAAGCCTTAAATCCTCTTTTCTCATATCACGCTCTAACAGTGTGTGCCAGAGTGGTTTATAGCTGATGTGCATATTGTTTTCCTGCCTTTCTATCCATACCACCGGGGCGGTTGCCCCGGCAGGAACTTTTCTCTTATTATAACACCAATCTTGTGAAATCACAATTTATTCTTGTAGCCTGCCGCTGATACCGTCTGGATTGTGCATTCCCTTTCTTTTTGTTCCCTTTAATTAGCCATGAACTGCTTAATGCCCTGTGATTTTGCTTATGTGAGATAAAGAAGTAAAAGAAGTGTAAAAAATTTTGCCGTTCCTATCCGCCACTTGCGCAGGGTGTCGGATAGGTCGGGCTTTATTCTTCGGGCAAGTCAATCTTGCCTACAAAGCTGTAATAAATATCAATGCGCTGGCGGCGTACTTCGTTCTCGTCATACTCACATTCATAAACAACGATTTTCTCCACCATTTCACGCAAAAGAGTGTGTGTCAGTTCTTCGATAGAAAGGTACTTGCGGACAACGCTCATAAACTTTTCAGCGTTTACCGTGGCTTCCTGTGCCTTGTCCAGCTCGCCCTGCAAAGCGGCGGCTCTGTCTTTCAGTTCCCGCTGCTCGGCTTCGTAGTCTGCGGACATTTCCATGAAACGCTCATCACTGATTTTCCCGTTTACATTGTCCTCATACAGACGCTTGATGTAGCGGGAAAGTTCTGCAATGCGGCTCTGCACCTGTTCAAGCTGCTTGGCTGCCGCCGCCAGCTTCCGCTTGCCGCCCATTTCATTCTGCTGGATAAGCAGCTTCACGAACCGGGCTTCGTGCTTCTGTGCATAGGCGGTCACTTTCCGCAGATTGTCCAGCACACCCGCCGTCAAAAGGTCGGTGCGAATGAAGTGCGCCGTACAGTCGGCGGTGCGCTTCTTATAGCTGCCGCAGATGTAGCAATCCTGCTTTCTCTTGTCGGTCTGATACCGCTGCTGGTACATCACATGACCGCAGTCGGCGCAGAACAGCAAGCCGGAGAACAAGCCCACATCATCGTAGCGGTTGGGGCGTTTGCGCTGCTTGCGTAACTCCTGCACCCGTTCCCATGTCTGCAAGTCGATGATTGGCTCATGGTGGTTCTCGAAAATCGCCTGTTTCTCAATGGGATTGTCTATGCTGTGCTTCATCTTGTAGGACGGTTTTTCCGTCTTGAAGTTCACAAGACAGCCTGTGTACTCCCGGTTTTCCAGAAGATGAACAACAGTATTGGTCGCCCACTTACATTCATAGCCGGGGTGGTAGCGGCGTGTGCTGCCTGTGCGCTGGTATTCCAGCGTCCCCGGCGTGGGGATTTGCTGCTCGGTCAGCATACGGGCTATCTTGGTAGGCCCGTTTCCGGCAAGGCAAAGCTGGTAAATCTGCTTGACTACCGGGGCGGCTTCCTCGTCAATGATGAAATTCTCGTCATCGTCCATGAGGTAGCCGTACACGGGCTTGCTGGTAACAGGCTTTCCGCTTAGACCTTTTGCTTTCTTAACTGCCTTGATTTTTTTGCTCGTATCTCTCACCATCCATTCGTTGAAAAGATTACGCAGCGGGGTAAAATCGTTGTCGCCCATTGCGCTGTCCACTCCGTCATTGATAGCGATAAAGCGGACGCCTTTCTGTGGGAAAAGCATTTCTGTGTACATTCCCACTTGGAGATAATTTCGCCCTAAACGTGACATATCCTTGACTATGACTGTGCCGACTTTTCCGGCTTCAATGTCTGCAAGCATGGCTTGAAACCCGGGTCTTTGGAAGTTCGCACCACTATAACCATCGTCCGTGTACCAGCAGAGATTGGTAAAGCCGTTCTGCTTGGCGTAGGTTTCTAAAATGCGCTTTTGGTTGGATATAGAGTTGCTCTCCCCCTGCAATTCATCTTCATGGGATAATCTCGGATAAAGGGCGGTAATAAGGTTTTGGGTTGTCTGTCTTAACATGGTTTCCTCCGTTTCTGACAGCCAGCCCCACTATTCCGTACTTCGATTGTACCACATGGCGGGGCGGCGTGTATAGCGGCAAAATGTGAAAAATGCTTCTTTACCGCCCGTCATATTGCCGATTTTTGTGTAGCAGCTTCCGCTTCCAGCACCTTAGCCATTTTGTCGGCTGCGGTTTCCGTGGCACTCTGCTTGAAAAAGCCGGACACCACAAGAACAGAGTTCCCTATGCGGATTTCCGTCACGCAGTCGGCGGGTGCGGTGCTTTTCATGCTGTGTTTGATATGCTCTTTTTTATCGGTCATAGGCAAACTCCTTTCAATCGTTCATCAGCTTTTTCAGCCGTTCCATTTTCTCCTGTGCCTTTTCCCTGCGGAAATTCACGCCGGAGCAGCAGACAGGGGTACACATCTCTGTTACCCGGTCATAAATCCGCTTGTGGGCTGTGTCCAGGGGATTGTTCAGCTCGTCAAGGCTTAGATTGGTCGTGACGATCAGCGGCTTTTCGCTTCGGTAACGACTGTCAATCACATTGTAGACCTGCTCTAAGCCGTACTCTGTTCCACGCTCCATTCCAAAATCATCAAGAATAAGCAGCGGATAGCGGCAGAGCTTGGAAATATATTCGTTCCTGCCCTCAAAGGTGGCGGCAAGGTCATTGAGGACAGCGGCGAAGTTCGTCATTTTTACGGAGATTTCCTGCTCCATGAGGGCGTTTGCAATGCACCCGGCAAGGTAGCTTTTGCCTGTGCCGACGCTGCCCCAGAGCAGATAGCCGATGTTCCCGGCTTTCATGTCCTCCCAATGCTCCACATAGAAACGGGCGGTTTTCATCTGCGGGTTTCTGCCGTTGTCATTGGCAAAAGTCCATTCCCGCATAGCCGGGTCGGTAAAGCCCAGGCGTTTCAGTTCTTCTACCTTGTCCCGGTGCTTTCTCTGCTGTTCGGCGGCTTCACGCTCCATGCGCTGCGCCCGCTGGCAGTCACACTCTGCCGGGTGTCGGTCACGCCCGAACAGGGCAACCTTATCAGCCGGAAAATAGGCTTCTTTCGGTGTCCGGCACTTGCCGCAGTAGAGTAGACCGTCCTCACCTGTGTAGTCCTCCGGCTCGGCGGTGGCTGCTGGTATCTGTAAACTCATATCTTCAAAAGCTGGTTTCATAGACTTTCTCCCTCCTTGTAGCTGTAATCGGGTATGCCCTTTTTCGGGGCAGCTTTAGCGGTATCGTCAGCCGCCCATCTGCGGATAGTGGCGGCATGGTTCTTGTATTTCCTCCCGGTAGAAGCGATATAGCCGGATAGCCGGTCAATGTAATACTCCCATTTGTCGGGCAGTTCTGCTTTCAGTTCAGAAAGCTCTGTATCTGTCAAAATCACATTTTTATATCTGCCGTAAGCTGCGGGGGCGGCTCGTCCCGGTTTTAACTCTCTCTCTTTTTCTATCTCTATATCTATCTCTTTCTTTATCTCTATCTCTGGTGGACAAATGTCCGCTTTTGCTTCGGACACTTGTCCACTAAGCCGTTTTTGCTCTGAAATCTTCATTCTTGCCCTGCGCTTACGCTCCCCCTCGGTAGAGGACTGACCGATGAAAAGCTCGATATTGCTCATATACAAAGCCCCGTTGTCCAGCGGTTCAACAAGCCCCAGTTTCATAAAGATTTGCAAAGCCCTCTCGACTGTGCCGACCTGCTGGCGGGTAATGGTGGCTATCATTTGGGCGGTGTAGGGGATATTTTCGTCAAGCTGCAAAGTGCCGCCGTATTTCAGCGATTTTAAGTACAGCTTCAAGAGGATATTGGAATACAGCATACCGTCCTGCATACTTTCCAGCAGCACGATAGCGTCATCGTCAAAATAGCTTTCTTTCAGTTTGAGGTAATAATATTTGCGGTTATCTGACATAATCTTGGTTCTCCTTATCTGTGGGGCGGGCTTTCCATCTCTTTGAATAATACCGGGGGCAGAGTACCACGATAGCCCTAAAACTCTGCTTGCAGTCATGGGTACAGCCCCGGCAAAGGGCATTGAAAGTAATGCGGTTTCGCTCATTGAGGAAGAACGCCCATTCCAGCCGCCGCTTCTTGCTCATTCTCGGCATGAAAAAACGCTCCTTTCTTCGGTTTGGTCGGGTATGAGGGGACAGGGGCAAAATCTGTATGTTCCCGGTGCCATTTTCGGGAAAAATCTGCCCTGTAAGCCCCGTTGGAAAGGTCAGGGGTATTGCGGATAGGGTATGGCATACCCCCCTGCCTTTTGTATGGTTTCGGTATCATTTCGGGGCGGTTTTTAACGCTCCTGTTCATGCTTTTTCTGTCGGCTCGGTGTGCCGTGTAGTATCTGCTCTGCGTTCCGTTTGGCGGTGGCAAGCTGCTCATACTCGGCTTTTGCGGTGCGGTAGGTGTTGTAAGCTGCGTTTTTCTCGGAAATGAGGGCTTCAATCTCCGTATTCAGCTTGGAAGTGGCGGGCAGCTTCTTTCCCGGTGCAAGCACCTTTAGCTGGCGCAGGGCAGCTTCATAGATGATAAATTCCGCTTCGTGGGACTGGCGGTAGTTCTCCGCTTTTCTGCCGGACAGCTTTTTATGAGCGTCAATGGTGGGGCGGGTGCGGCGGTAATCGTTGACAACCTTTCGCAGACTTTTCTTGTCGGAAATGCTCTGCTCAATGCCCCGCAGACTTTCCCTTGCTTCGGAAAGAGCTTTCCGGCTGCTCTCCACGGCTGCGTCCAGCTTGTCAAGGTCAAGCAGTTCGTTCTCCATGAGGAAGTTGTGGGTAGCCGCCATCTGTTTGAGGTTGTGCAGGGAAGCCCAACGGTCATAGCCCACGCCCTTGCCCTCAGCTCGCTTGGCTTCCCGGTCAACCATGCGCTGCAAGGTGTTGTCTGCCGGGGCGGTTTTTGCGGTTTTTTCCTCTCGCAAGCGTTCCTTTTGGGTGTGGGGGTATTCGGGTATGGCTGTGGTCTGTTCGGCGGCTCTGTGGGCGTTCTGCGTGAGCAGGGCAAGGACAGCAGCCTTGTCAAAATCGTCCCCCAGCTTCCGGGCTGTGATAGGCTTTGTCCTGTCCGGCGTGAGGTAGGAAAGCCGCCCCCGGCTCTCCTTGACAGTTACGCCCTCCCGCAAAAGCAGGGAAGCAAACTCGTCAAAGCTGCCAGCTTGGGAAAGTGCCTGCCGTATCGTCCGGCGCAGCTTCGCCTTGTCCGTTTCAAACTTGGTGGGCTTGGTCGGCTGTCCGGTGGCTTCTCTGGCGGCGTTCTCTTTATCAAGGGCAAGCTGCCCTTTCTTCTGCGCCCAGTATTCACGCTCGGTCACTCGGTTCTTGCTGCCATGCAAAAGGTCAATCTGATACAGATTTTCCCGGTGGCACATCTCCATGACTTCGGACTTGAAATATTCCATAGCTGCGTCTGTGCAGCGGTGCTTGCAGCCGTCCTTCGTGTCCGCTGGTCTGTCCATGTAGGGCAGAAGCGGGACGGCTTCAATCCGCAAGCTGTTTATGACGATATGCACATGAATGTTGCCAGAGTGATTGTGCCCGTCCGGGTGGGTGCAGACAATGGCTTGGTGTCCGGGGAAATTCTCGTTGCAAAATTCCTCGCCCAGCGACTGCGCCTTATCAACGGTCAGACCGTTGTCCGTTCCGTCCCGTGGGTCAAAGCTGATGATATAGTGGTGGGATTTCACATCTTCCCGTTTTTGGTTCTTGCCATAGCGGAGATTGGAGCGCAGACAGGCAACAGCAAAATCTTCTTCGCCGCAGTTCAGCGTGGCAAGGCGGTAGCCCTCACGGGGAACAAGCCGCCCGTTTTCATCAAGGGTGGGTTTCATGGTAAACTCGTCATGCTCAAAAGTGAGGTAGGCTTCCGCTGCTCCGTAGTCGGCATTTTTAGAGCTGATATGTTTGAATGTTGCCAACAGCTTCACCCACTTTCTGCAAGACTTCAAACTTCAAGGCTGCAAGGTCGGAAATGGCGGCTCGGACTTCGCCGGACAGGGCGTTATACGGTACGCCGTATTCGTTCAGATACCGGGCAATCTGATTGAGGTTGCCGCCGATCCTGCCGTATTCGGCGGTCAGCTTCCCGACAGCGGCAAGCAATTCATCATTGACCGGGGAAACGGTAACAATGGGGCGTATGGTTGCCCGTGTAATGGCTTGCCGGATAAATTCGGACTGGCTCATACCATAAGGGGCAAGCCGGGCGGTAAAGTCGGCGTATTCTTCATCGGTCAGCCGGGTCTTGACTACCCTGCTGCGGTGGGGCATGTTATATCGTTTCATAGGTGGTTGACCTCCTTTCTGTGCGTGGTGTCCTCTCACTAATAGGAGAAAAACGGGGTGTGTAGCGGAACTGTTTTTGAAATAATCCGAAAAGAATTTGCGGGAATTTTTCAAGCGGCGTAAGCCGCATAAGCAGGGTTTGGGGAAGGCACTCCCCAACAAGATTCCCGCAAGGACAAAATGAGCGATAAGCGAAATTTGGTACTGCGGTAGAATCTTGCTCTAAAAAACTACCGCTTTCCTCGGCGGCTCTGGTTTGCGGATATACTGGCTTGCTCCACCAATATAGCGATTGCGGCGGCGTGTTCTGCCCGCTTTTCACCACTACAACGGTGAAAAGGGGGCGTTTTGGCAAACGCAGCGAAAATTTTTTTATTTTCCCTGTCTGCTCCCTACAACAATCCGGCGGTGTGGTTTGCCAAAGATTTTTGAAAATGGGCGCAAAAAAAGCAGTAAACCTTTTCAAGATTTACTGCTTATCTGCCGCTGTGATGGGCGGCGGTATTAAATTGTCAGCCGTTTTTCAAATGGAATTTATCTGCAATCGCTTTCTTTCCGCTTTCCAATTCCTTTTCTGTAATCTTCCATAATCCTAACGCAATGATCTGCTATCTTTTGCATTCCGAGTTCTTCAAAAAAGGCAATTTGTATTTTCATCAGTTCTTCACAAACAGTCAACTTCTGCTCATCCATATTGCTAATAGCAAGCCATGGGAACGCTTTATATTTCTTAGTGTCCCCAATGAGAAAATTGTACCCTATCAACTCATTTTCACGGAAAACGAAATAGAATTGTGGGCCTGAACCTGGAACTGACTTTTCCATAATTTGCTGCATTGTTCTCACGCCGCCGTATGCCGGAAAAAAACCTATTCGCTCAAGAGCATTTAATATGTCAATCCTTTTATCTGTGGGTATGTCTCTATAATTGATAATCTGTTCCATTTGCTCTACCCTCATTGAAGTTTAATTTGTCAGGCTCTAATTATACAACTTTTCTGTTTAGCGGTCAAAGCGGAACTTCAACAGGCTTTCTATCAGTTGCCTGACGATATGCTCCTGCATATCCGTGTTAATCTGTCCGTCCATTTTCGCACAAGAGCGGACATATCCCGCATAATGGGATAGGACGGCGGCAACAGCTTCCGGGTCGCCCCCGCTTGCCTTAACGATTGTCTCATAGGGAAGTAGCTGGCTCATAGGACAAACCCTCCAACTCTGCCCGTAGCCGCCGTAAAATCATCTGAATACGCCGCCCGGTTGTGTTGCCAGCCCGTCCATATCTCCGTCCAATCTCCCTATGCGTCAATCGTTGGAAGTAGTACAAGAAAATGATTTCCTGTTCCATCTGTGATAGTGCGGACAGGGCTGCGGCAAGCTCTGGACTTTCCAAAAGCACCATCTGACCACAGACGAAAAGCGGATAGCTGGTCATGCCGGATTGCTCCGCAAAGTATTTATCTGTGGTACTGAATGGATAGTGTTTTTCTTCTATCAGATATTCAAGCGAGATTTCCCGCTTGCGGCGGCTCCGTATGCTCCGGGCTGCGTCTATGGCAGCGTGGCGAATAACAGTCTTGCAAAAGGCATCATATGTATGCCGGATATGTTCTTGATACTTTTCGTGTTCGGTCATGGAAAATCCCCATTTCTGAATAATGGCAGAGGGCGGCAGCATCTTGTGCTGTCGCCCTCTTGATTACCGAACAGCAAAGACGGGCGGGGCTGTCAACGGCGGCGCATTTGCGCCGTTCATCTTGACCGTTGACAGGCTCGGCTGGGTTTGCTATCTGCTCACGGCAATTCACTCTCATTGATAGGAATTGCCTCAAGTTCCGTATTCAAATTGTTCCAATAAGAGCCGATATCCGCACTTGTGAAATACTTAAAACCGCCTGCTGCTGACTTCAATTCGCCGTTTTTAACCCCATAGCAGGCGTAAATCAAATCGTAGCTTGTTCCATCTGAGAGGTTAAATCTAAAGCTGGTCACATCTGCTCCGGCAGTTTCCTCAGTCGTTTTGTCTTTTAGGGATAAGCCCTTGAACTTATCATACAGGGTCTTTATATCATTTTCAGCAACAACTACTTTCTTTTCTGCTGATGCAGGCACTCCGTCATAGTGGTACATTTCAACGTTTTCGACATCTTCAACCTCAAATGGGAAGTCGATTTTGACAGGCTCATAAGCAATGTTTATAGGTAACAGAAAGAGAGCTGTAAAAATTGCAATGATACAAAGAGCGATGGAAACGAGAACAGCAATCGTTATCTTTTTTCTGCCTCTCTGCTTTTCTTTTGCCTCATGGCGCATAATAACGCTTTCGCTTTCTTCGTGAAGAACATCTTCGCTCGTGTGAGAAAGCAATTTCTGATAAATTGCGTTACAGTCAGCACAGGCGTTCAAATGCTCTTTTACCATCTCTGCGCTTGCTTCGCTGCAAGCACCGTCAACATACAGCGGAAGAATATCTCGAACAATATCGCATTGTTTACTCATGCTTTTCATCCATCCTTTCTTGAATTTTTAGCTTTGCACGATGATAAGTAACTCTCGCCCATGATTCTGTTTTTCCAAAAATTGCAGCGATTTGTGAAAAAGATAGTTCCCCGAATACGCGAAGCTGAAAGACTTCTTTGTATGGTTCTTCCAAACGGTGAAGAACGAGGTGTATGCGGAACGCCATGTCAGAATCTGCAACTGAGTTCTCAACATTTTCATTTGATGGCAAGTCATTGATTTCACTCACATCAGCTACTCGCTGACGGCTTCGCATTTCATCATGGTAAAGGTTTTTTGCTATGGAGCAGAGCCATGTCAATTCATCTGACTTACCTTTGAATTGTGATGTTGTAGAAACAGCCTTATAGAATGTGTTCTGCGTGATTTCCTCTGCTATCTCACGATTTTTGGCAAGAGAAATAGTATACGAGTATACCTGTAAATAGTAGGCTTTATAGAGCTTTTCATAGTCCATACTTGTCATCACCTCCTTCAGCTTCATAGGTTAGACGGAGAAATCGGAATTTCGTTACAAAGAAGTTTGAAATTTTTATACCTTTACGCTACTCTTGCTTTCTGCGGACTATTGGTAGACGCGCATTAACGGCAAGCAAAGAGATTGCTGTGTCAGCTTGATATGTTCAAATGCTAATTAAGTATAGCATACAGCTATGAATTTTTCTATTGCGTTCCCCTGACTTCGGAATAGTGGCAGGACTGGCTGTCTTTGTTTTGCTTTGTGCTTCTCTACCGTACATGAGCATTTGCCGCAGGGTTATCCGACCCGTAACCTTCCAGAAGGTTGATGACGCCCCATACCGCCAGACCAGCGCCAAGAGCCATGACCAGAATTTTAAGAATGTCGATTGCCTGATTGAAAAATTCCATATACGTTCCTCCATTTTGTTTGTTTGATGGTTTTGGGTACAAAAAAAGCCGCCCACATCGGCGGCGCTTCGGGTCATCATGGCCCGAAGTTACACAAACTCGTCGCTGTCCAGATCATCGAAATTCAACAGGTCAGCTTCTTCGTCCGTGTCGGAGCCGTCCACTTCGTACACCGTGTATTCGTCCTCCGGCTTTAGTCTCAATGGCCGGTGGCGGAACAGGCTTTCCAAGCGGAAGGCGTTTTTCTTTTTATCAAATTCGGCTGTGTACTTGTAATTCGGGTGCTTTTTCAAGTCATACTTCGGGGACAGGAAGGGCGGGAGCCCCCGAAGCTGCAAGATACATTTATCCCCGGGCATGGTGGTGATCTCGCTGGTGGTCATCAGCTCCCGGCCAAGCCGCTGCATATTCTGGCTGTAACTTTCAGACTGTCCACGGCTTCGGCCCTCGGTCTGCATGGAAATGGTGGCCTTGCCCAGCCAGTTTTCCGAAATATCCTTTAGGGTGGAAGCCTCCCGGCCGCCGAGGAATACGATACTGTCCATGTTGCCCATGATGGTTTCGGAATGGTCTTTGTACAATGCCTTGCACTGGCTCATTGCCTGATAAAAAAGCGTCAGGCTGATCTCACGGGAGCGGATGACGGCCACGATCTTTTCCAGCCCCGGCACCTGTCCGGTGTTGGCTGCCTCGTCCCACAGCACCCGCACATGGTAGGGCAGACGCCCGCCATAGGTGTTATCAGCCCGTTCACACAGAAGGTTGAACATCTGCGAAAAAGCGAGGGCAACCAAAAAGTTGTAGGTGGTGTCCGTGTCGCTGATAAGAAAGAACAGCGCTGATTTTTCATCCCCCAGCTTATCCAGCTCCAGTTCGTCATAAGACATGATCTCCCGAAGTTGGGGAATATCAAAGGGAGCCAGTCTTGCACCGCAGGAAATCAAAATGCTTTTGGCTGTCTTGCCAGAGACGAAAAGTCAAGGACTTTTTCATCAAATTCAAAAAGAAGTCACATTTTGCGGACTTCCTCACGGAGCAGACGCTTGATTTTGTCCTCCATCGTTTCTTTTGCGGTCTGGCTGAAATGCACACGGACGATATAGGTGGTCTTGCCGATCTGCTTTCTGACAGTCGGGCAAGGGGTACTGTTGGTTGCGGTATTGTTCATTCAAAATCCTCCTG